>JAXMKZ010000055.1 GCA_034370385.1 Coriobacteriia bacterium | reverse complement strand
GCTTCACCGGGTGACACGTGATGCACTTCTTGTCCCAGGTCTCGGTGAACGCGTCGACCTCGGTCTCGTGACACTGGACGCAGGTCACGTTGACCGTCGGCTTGACGTGCTCAGCCTTCATGTCGAGGTAGTGGCAGTTCGAGCACCCGGTCTCAGCAGCAAGGTGCGGCGCTGCCGGGTAGTGCTTGGCGTCGACCGGGGCCTTGTCGTGACAGTACGCGCAGTCGACGGTCGAGGGCAATGTCGGCACGCGCGAGGGGTTGTTGTGGCAGACGGCGCACTCGCCGAGCGGTGAGCCCGCGTGGATCGTGCGCACGTCAGGAGTCTCGTGGCAGTCGACACAGACCTGGCTCGCGCCAGCCGTGTGAGCCGCAGTGAGGTCGCCGTGACCGGCGTGACACGTGTAGCAGTCCGTGTTCGCGGGGACCACGTCGTTGCCCTGGTGGCACACGTAGCAATCGCTGTACACCACGCCGGCGACCGTGGTCGAGGCGTTTGAGTGCAGCGAGGCCACATCGCTGATGCCGTGGCAACCAGAGCCGGCACATGCGCTCTGGGTTGAGCCGTGCGCGGCCGTGACGTCGTCGTGCTTCGTGGCATGGCAGCCCTGATCCGAGCAGGTTCCGCTCCACGGCGCAGTGAACGCATCGACCTTGGTCTCATGGCAGCTCACGCAGCTGACAGGTCCGGACGAAGCCTTCGCGTGCTCGGGGTTCAAGCCCAGCTTGTGGCACTTGGAACATGCCGCATCCGTCTCGCCGGTGGCTTCGTGGCTTGCGGCCGGGTAGTGCTCGGTTGCCGGTGGCGAGTACGCATGGCAGTTCACGCACTCGATGGAGTCCGGCAACGCAGGCACCCGTGAGGGGTTGGCGTGGCAGACGTCGCACGGACCTCCGACGGCTCCCGCGTGCAGCGTGAGGGCGTCGGCGGTCTCGTGACAGTCGATGCACTCGCCGCTCGCGTCAGCTGTGTGATCCATGTTCGGGTGGATCGGCGCGTGGCACGAGTCGCACGACGCGGTCGCATCGGCAGGAATCCTGTCCGGCGTGGTGTTCGCGTGGCACAGCGCACAGGTGGTCGTGTAGGCCGGGTAGCGCGCTAGGTAAGGCTCGTGCGCCTGCGGCAGCGAGTTCGACGTATGGCACGTCGAGCTCAGGCACGTCGCGGGCATGCTTCCGTACACGTGCTTCTCCGGCAGGCCGCGATGATAGTCGGTGCCTTCGCTCGCATGGCATGAGGCGCACTCTGCGGTCTTTGCGGTGATGTCGGGCACCCTTGCCGGGTTCTCATGGCATACGGCGCACGGCCCGAGGGGCGAGCCCGCATGCATGGCCTTGAGATCGATCGTCGCAGCACCCGGCGCATGACAAGCGCCGCATCCCTGAACGCTCGCCGACGAGGTGGCCGCATGGCCGCCGAGGTCGGGGTGGTCGACGGCGTGGCACGCCGTGCAGCGCACGTCGTTCGTCACCTCGATGGCGTCTTGCACCTGCTGGCCGCGCGCTCCGGCGTAGTTCTGATGGCACACATCGCAATACGCGAGCTGGGTTCCGTTGGCGTCGGGCCACGACTGCGTGCCGTTGTGCTCGTCGGCGACGTTCGCTGAGTGGCACGGCGCGCAGGGGACCTCAGGCGAGGCCTTGAACGTCGAGGTGTGGGTCGGGTTGATGGGTCCGTGGACACCGGGTCCGCCGGTCATCGGATTCTCATGACACGCGTCGCACTTCGTGAGTCCACCGACTATGGCCAGCACAACGTCGGAATCGGTCGAGTCGTGGCACGAATCGCAGGTCAGCGGATTGCCGAAGCGGTCCTTCTGCGGCTGCGTCGCCGCCGAGCCGATGTGGGCATCGACGAGGTTACTCGTGTGACACGACGCGCACGCGGTCGTGAAGAAGCCACCCGGGGCGCTTCCGGTGTAGAAGGCGTAGTTGGGCACTCCACCACTCATGAGCGCCGGGTCAGCCGCATGCACCTCATAGTGCGGCACGCCAGCTTGCACGTCGTGGCATCGCACGCACTCGGAGTCTGCAGGCAGCACCGGCGCGCGCGTCGGGTTGCTGTGGCATACAGCGCACGCGCCCTCAGGCGCATCGGCGTGGTTCGTGCGCACGTCGACGATGTCGTGACACATCGCACCCGCGCAGCTCGGGCTAGCCGGCGCGGCATGCACGCCACCCGGATGCGCCTCCATGGAGAAGTGGCAGACAGTGCAGTCGCTGGTCGTCGGAGAGACGGTTGTCGAGTGGCAGACGAGACACGAGTGACGAGCCTCGCCGTCGACGATGGTCTCGGCACTCGCGTGGACTGCGGACAGGTCGTCGGCGTGGCAGCCGGCACCGATGCAACCCGCGTTGGCAGGTAGCGGGGCGTGCGAGGCGTCGATGCTACCGTGGACGGCCGTCGCCGAGCCGACCACATGGCAGCCGCCCTGGACACAGGTCTTGGTCCAGTCGGCGAAGCTGTCGCGCGGGCTCGGGTGGCAGGCGTCACAGCCGGCAGCGAGAGAGCTCGCGGCGGGCTTACGGTGCTCGATCAGCACATTGGGGTCGTGGCAGTCGCCGCACGCGAACCCGGTCACGCCGAGCGGCATGCTCGCCACATCGCTGCCGTGCAGCGTCTCGTGACCCGCGTCGACTTGGCTGTGGCACGCCGAGCACGCGGAGTTGTTCGACGCGATCGCGGCCTTCACTGCCGGGTCGGTCGAGCCGTGGCAGGTGTCGCACACGACGGGAGTTCCGGCACTGGTCGTGCGGCCGGCGGCGTTGTGCTCCACGGTGAGCGAGGGATCGTGACACGGGGTGCAGCCGAAGACGTCAGCCGGAATATGGATCTGCGACGGGGTGCCGGGGTGGGCGTAAGACACGGCGTGGCAGCTCGCGCACGGGTGGTCGTGATTGTCGAGCGGGCTTCCCGGCGCGTGGCAGCTCTCGCAGTTGATGTAGCTGACGGCCATGTCGCCGCCGGTGGAGATCGCGGCGAAGCTCGCAGCGATCGTGTGGTTGGCGGCGACGTTCGAGAACGTGTAGGTCGACGGAGCGCCGACCGATACCCCGTCGACGAGCACGCTGGCGATCTGGTAGCCGGATGCGGGCGTGATGGCGAATGTCCGCGATGCCCCGTAGGCCACGGTGGTGGCGCCGGAGGGTGCGATCGAGCCACCGGGCCCGGCCGAGGCGGTGATTGCATAGGGGCCGAACACGTCGGTGATGCCGGTGGCCGAGTAGGTGAGCTCGTCGAGCCACAGGTTCGTGTTCTGGGCGCTGCGCCACATCGTGCCGTGGGTTGAGGTGATGGTGTTCACGCCCCGCATGGGGATGTCGTAACCGACGGCGCCTGAGGCTTTCAGGCCCGTCCATGCGTCAGCTTCGCTCGCACGCTTGGACAGCGTGTAGGTCTGGCCGGT
>JAXMKZ010000054.1 GCA_034370385.1 Coriobacteriia bacterium | reverse complement strand
CGCTTGATGAGCGTTACGCCCGATTCCGCTCAGGGGGCCGAAAGTGATCGGCTTCAGAGCGGAACAGGTGATCGGCTTGCCCCGGAATCAGTGATCGGCTTCGGGCGGAATGGGTGATCGGCTTGGAGCGGAATACGCACCGAGCAGCGCGAGCCACGAACGCGTCCGCTCCATCGCGCGCCTGCTCAATCACAGCGTCGGCGGCCTCGTGGTCCTCGCGACGTCTTGTCAGGTTGCTGGCCTTCTTGGCCTCAGCCTTCCGGCCCCAGTACCCCTTGCCCCTCTTGGGCCCGGAATGCTCCGTCTTTGTCCTTCCCCACGCCATTGCGGACTCCTATGCCGTGATGTGCAGCTTGAGGCCGAGCGAGCGCACGACCTTCTGCACGGTGGCAAACTCGGGATTGCCATCCGAAGACAGCGCCTTGTAGAGGCTCTCGCGTCCCAACCCGGTCTCGCGCGCGATCTCCGTCATCCCCTTGGCACGGGCGACGTCACCGAGGGCGGCGGCGAGCAACGCTGGATCGTCCTCCTCTATGGCAGCATCGAGATAGGCCGCGATCGCCTCATCAGAGTCGAGGTACTTCGCGGGGTCCCAAGAGGTGGTATAGGTCTTGGTCTTCGCCATTGCAGGCCTCCTCACAAATCCCGGGCGAGCTCCTTGGCTCGCTCGATGTCGCGCTTCTGGCTCGACTTGTCGCCGCCGACGAGCAGGATGACGAGAACCTCGCCTTGCTGCTTGATGTAGATGCGGTAGCCGGGCCCGTACGTGATGCGAAGTTCCGACACACCCTCGCCGACCGGCTTGATGTCGCCAAGATTGCCGAGCGAGAGCCGACGGATCCGAGCAAGGATGCGCGCCTTGGCCTGCAGATCATGCAGCTTCTCGAACCACGATTTGTACTCCGCAGTCTGTCGAATCTCGATCATGCTGAGAGTGTATCCCATAGGATACGCGCTGGCAAGCGGGGTGATCGGCAGACGGCTGTGTGATTCGTTCTAACGTCGTGCGCATCAGCTGCGGCCGACGCGCCTCCAGGTCAGTCTCTCTTCTGGCCGTCAGCTGGATGCGCTTGTTCGAAACGCAGCTACGTCGTACGGATGAACGTGTGCCTAGTCGGTTCGTATGAGGATGTCCCACTTCTTGGAGTTGAACTCAGACAAAGACAGGACCCCGTCTTGGTGTAGCTCGTAGAGTTTCTTCATCTGAACGATGGCATCCGCACGTTTGTCGGGACGCTTGCCCAGGTAGAGATCCTTCGCTCGCCCCCACTCCTCCGCAGTCAGCACCCCTCCAGCGCGAAGGGCGGAAAGCTTCTCAAGTTCGTCGGCCACGGATGCCCCACCAGAGCCCGTTTCGCGGGCGGTGATTGCGGTCTCAATCGCGTGCTTAATGACGCCGGCAACCGCAGGGTCGGCTGCGCGAACGGAAAAGGATCTCCCCGAAGCGAGTTGTACAGTGACGTCTCTCCGTTTGGCGGACTTGGTGTCTGCCTTGTGCCCCCACGACGCCAGGAACGCGCCGCCGGCTGCCACTGTTGGTCCCAACAATGCGAGCAACAGCATGTCAGGCAGATTGAGCACCCCGATCAGCATCATTGCCAGACCTGCGACGACGAGTCCTGCCCCGAGAGCCATCGCGCTCTGATGCGCCTCGGACTCCTCTGCGGGTATCTTCGATACGCTCACCGCTGTCACGGCCGAGACAGGATACGTCGAGTCCTTGTGTGCCAGCTTCGCGCTCGTGACCACTAGGTTCTTCCCCGAGTAGTACTCAACCTCAGGCATACCGCCCCCAGATATCAATCGACGCGATCAGTATCCACTCCATGATGGCAGACCGTATGGGTCTGAGCGAGGGGCACGCATTAGTGGCTGTTTCGAACGTCCAGCGCATGAGCTGCGCGCCATGCGCTCTCTGGTCAGTCTACCTCGCGCGCGTCTGCTCGATGCGCTCGTTAGATGCGTCGCACGCGTCACCGATTAGGGTCGGACGCATTGTCCGCGGGCCTACTCACCTCGTCTAGGTAGAAGACCTCATCTTGCAGGTGGAACTTGATATCGGTCGTCCCCGCTTCGTCCCATGCCCACTCTGGGTGCGTGGTGGCTTCACTGAGCGTATCGCCAAAGTCCAAACCGGGCGATCCCGAGAACTTCGTGCGCTCGTCGTACCACATCGGGACGACGAGTACCGTCCTCACACCCTGAGCATGATCGTGGATTCCGACGTAGACCATCTGCCAGTGCCGTTCGATCGCACGCTGCTCGGGCGCGAATGCGACGCCACCGTCCGCCGGCATTAGGTTGACGTGGGAGAGCGTTCCATTGCTCTGCGAGTCCACCTGAACGAGCGCATCAGAGGGGGTTTCCCCCTCCTTCGGAGTGGCGCGCGCCTGACCTGAAGAGGGGGACGAGGATGAGCATGCGGTTATCAATGTGAGGGGCACAGCGACAGCCAGTACGAACAAGAGAATCCGCCACCTGACGTGCATTACCCTACCTCCTGCCAAAGAGCCGGTCATCAGACTGCATCTAACGTCTATGGGCATAACCTGCGGCCTGAACGCTTGCGGTGTCAACCGTGACGCTTCTGGCCGTCAGGTTGATGCCCCGGTTAGGTGTCTCGCGATTCCGTTGCAGACCGATAGCTGTCGAGAAACTCTCGAGGAGACAGCACCGAGGCGCCGCACCGCGCCTCAGCCGGAAAATGGACGAGGTTCCCACTCACAAGGTGTCTGGCCGAACACGCAATGGCCACTTCAAGGAACGGTTCGTCGTCTTCGTCCGGCAGTCGGACCACAAGGGGTTCAGCTGCACCGGTGACCGAGGAGTGCTCGATGAAGTAGAGCAGTGCTGACACGGCGTCGGAATCGAAGCCGAAGCGGGGTCGAGCCAGCACCTGAGCGTACTCCGTAAGCAGGCGGGCATCGACACAGAGTGTGACCGCTCCCGACGTGACCATCCGCAGAATCTCACCCGGCGGCCCGAACGGAGACAACAGCCCCGATACGAGGACATTGGTATCGAGGACGATCCTCACCGGTTGCGCACCCGCCGAACGGCAGCGATCTCAGCCTCGATGTCGGCATCCGTCAACAGATCCGTCTCTGCCTGTGCCGAACGCCGCTGAATGGACGCGACCGCCTCGATCGCACGCGCCTGCCTGATTGCGGCCAGCGACTCCTCGAGATTCGATTCCTGGACTGTGGAGAGTATTGCGATGGGGCGACCATTGCTGGTAACGACCATCTCACCTTCGCCGGGCAGTTGCCTCCAGATATCGGCCGACTTCCCGCGCAGGTCCCTAACGCTGACGAACTTCATGGTGACCTCCTTCGTGACAACAAGTGTATACACAATTGTCACGCGTTTCAATCACCGAACGATTGTGGCGAGAACACCTAACGTTGTTGCGCATCAGCTGCGGCCGATGCGCCTCACTTCACGAGTCTACCTTCTGGCCGTCAGCTGATGCGCTTGTTAGATGGACCGCGGACGCTAACCCTCCGCCTGGATTCGCTTCCAGTTGGCCTTGAAATACTCGAGTTGCTCCAGAGCATCAGTGACCCGGCGAGCAATGAGCTCAGCGTCAACACTCTCAGGCGTGTCGAAGTCGAGCATGCGCATGAACTTGCTCGTACCCGCCCGAAACACCCCTTCGGGATCGGCGAGAAGACCGCCGAAGTGGAAGTTGAGCGTGACCCGGTTCTTGGAGACGGCAATCGCGCAGATCCAATGGTGGAAGTCGCCGTCGAGGCCGTAGAGGAGCTGGCGCCACTTGATCGCGCTGTCGAGCGGAGCCACGGAGCGAATGGCAGCATCTATCTCGACGATGATGGGTCCTGCGTCAGGCCTGGCACCGCCCAGAAAGGTATCGAGTGCATCCGTGCCCACAATGGCTCCGTTCCATCTAACGTCTTCGCGCATCACCGGCGGCACGCGCGCGAGCGCTCCCCGCCCGAGTCTACCCGACGGGGCGTGCCGTCCGCGTGGATGCGCCTGTTAGTCAGGAGAGGGCAGCGATCCGCATGGCTGTCGCAATCCAGATGAGAAGCACAACATTCGCGGCGATGGAGGCAAAGAACAACGTCCGGAACGGCTGTTTCCGAGTCTTGTGCCTGAAGAACTCCTGCGCAACTAGCGCCCCCGGCCATCCGCCGATGAGTCCCAGGCCGATGAGCGTCCCTTCGCCGGTTCGCCTGTCGCCACTCTCCGCGGCCAACTTGTCTGACCCGTAGGTGAGAAACGCGAGACCGCTCATCGCAACATAGACGGCGGGTACGACCCACGCGACGGCACCGACGGCTGCGAGAAGGCACGTAAGTGTCAAGAACCCGCCCGCCACGAGTGCCACGGGACGAAGCGCAGACGAAGCTGGTGCCGATGGTCGGGCGGCTTGTGCAGGATTAGCCTTCGATCGAGGACCCGCCGCTGAGAGGAAGTGCACGTTCGCAGCACGAGCGCGGCCACGATCGTCCGTTCCGACGTCGTATGTAAGCAGATCGGTGACGATGGGGCGGCGCCTGTTGGGCGGAAAGGTGCTGACGTGAACGAACACCGTTGGTCCACCGTCGAGCGGCTGTATGTAGCCGAAGCCCCGGTCGTCGTTCCAGTCTGTGAGCCTACCCCGTTCCGCCATTGCGATCTCTCTGACTAACGTTGTTGCGCTTCAGCCGCGCACGCTGACTGACATGGTAGCCGAGGACTGGCGACGTCGGCTGGAAGCGCTTGTTAGCCACACGCAAGCACCTATGGCTTGGCTGTCTCACGACACTTCGGATAGTTGGTGCACCCGTAGAACTGCTCACCCTGACGGTCGCCACGCCCCGCAGTGCGCAACACCATCGGGATGCCGCACTTTGGGCATACGGGTGCTGCCGAGGGAGTCACTGACACTGCGGTCGGCGGTGCCGCTGGCGCGGCAGCCGGACCGCCCTGACTGAGATGCGGGCTCAGAAGCGCTGCGATATCGGCTGGCGCGTACGAAGCGCGCACCGGAACGTGAACCAGCGGCAGCGACGCAGCAGCGAACACAGCGTCCACGAACTCGTCCCGAGCCTGGCGATCGGCCCTCTGATGGCTGGAATCATCGAGTTCGAGGCCTAGACGGGGCCGCATCGTGGCGGAATCACAGATGAGGAAGTCAACGTGCTTCTGCGAGATTCGTCCGCGTGCACCTTGGTTCTCGTTTGGCCGCGCGACGAACAGGACATCGCTCAGATTCACCTTCGGGCAGACGGTCGCGGTGCCACCAATCGCGGTCACCAGCACGCGATAGAAGGACAACTCGGCAGGTGACAGGAAATCGTCACGCAGCCGATACGGAAGGTCGCCAACCGTTGGCGCCGAATCGGGTGTTCCCTTCATTCCGAACAGCGCACCAAGGCACCCTGGATTCCCGTTGCTCGCCAAGTGACTCCCCTAGTCTCTGGTTGTGGCGAACGTGTTTGGGCATAACCTGCGGCCCGAACGCTTGCGGTGTCAACCGTGACGCTTCTGGCCGTCAGGTTGATGCCCTGGTTAGGCGCCGCCGCACGTGTTGACACACGAATCCCCCCCCCCGTATCCTCCCGGCAATGGGGACTACTGGGAGGGGTGTTTGATATGCGAAAGCGTTTCCTTGTGCTGCTTGCGTGTTGCCTTGCCTCGGCTGCGGTGCTTCCCGCGTCGGGCCTTGCGGCCGGCAAAACGATGGGTGCCTACGAGTGCAACAACTACAGCACTTCTGACGCCAAGGTGTTCTACGACGGCGTGAAGAGCAAGGTTGCCGCCTACGGGATCTCACCACCATCAGAGCTGAAGCTGAAGAGCGGGATCGTCTACACGTCCTTCGACAGGAAAGACCTGGCAGTCAAGTACTGGGCGAGCCATGGAGACAACAGCGGCAATATTTGGGGGGACAACGGAGTCGGATACCATGGACCGACACTGGCGAAGAGGTGGGTGGGAGGGAATCTGGAGTTCGTGTTCCTGGCCGCCTGCCGCCAGCTGGATGGCTTGGGCACCAACCCGAGAGCGCGGTACGCCAACTCAATGGTTGGCTCACAGGGCCTGAGGGTCATTGCCGGGTATCACGAAAGCGCCCCTGGCTCTGGAGGCGACTACATCATCGCACAGACGGCCATCAACGAGATGAAGAACGGCGAGTCGGTGAAGTCGGCGTGGATGAAAGCGAACACCGCCTACAGCTCGACTACGAAGGCAAACTACTGCGTGCTGACGCACAGTGGCAGCGTCCAGTACTCTCGTTTCGAGGGATTTCCGGGTTCGACCTATCCGCGGCCAGGGGCGAGCAGCACGAGTATCTTGCGTTTCACGAACGCCTACCCGAACGGGACTAGCCAGCCTCGAATCAGCAGCGCGGCGGCGAAGACCGTCCCCGCCTTCGCCCTCAAAGCCAGACCCCGCAGCATCAAGTTCGCCGATACCGCCAAGCGCAAGTCATACGTTTCCTTCGGACAGACCAAACTGTCGGCTTCCGAGATCAAGGGCATTCCCCTCTCACGCACGACCACCGAGAGCGCATCGGCATTCTGCAATTCGTGGCTGCAACAGTCAGTCGACGGGTTGTCACCCTCAGATGTTCCGCGCGACGGCTACGAGGTCAGTCCGGTGGTCATGGCAGAAGTGAATCTCGAGGGCAGGGCTGACAAGGAGATCGAACTGCCCGTCGCCTACACTCTGTCCTTCGAGGGCTCGTACAAGGGGATCAGGGTCCCTGACAACCGCTTCGTCGCTATCGTTGATGATGCCGGCTTGAACTTCGCTGCCGCGACCTGGGCCGACTTCGAAGAGGTCCCGCTATCGGCGGAGCCCATGACTGCATCCGCTGCACGTGACATCCTTGTTGCAGACACCAAGAAGCGACACAAGGTCCGAGACAAGGCCATTAGGCAAGGCAGGTACACCAAACTAGACAAGTCCATGACGGCCGCGTCGTCCGTCCCCTCCGATGCAGAACTGGTCTTCGCTCTGGATGCTGACTCGGGCCTGTATCGACCCGCCTGGGAGTACAAGACGCCCTATGGCTTGGCTACCATCGACTGCATGGATGGGGATCTCAGCTACCGCTAGCACAGAGCATACGGGGTGATGTGAAGATGGGAATCGCACGAAGTGGTGTGCTGCTGATGGTGCCGTTGGCGCTGATGACCTCGGCAACGGCCGGCTGCGAGGGAGCCAGTCAGCCTTGGGAGACCGCAGCCTCTGTCGGCAGCGCGGGGGCGTCAGCAGCCGCCACTTCGGGCGGCCCCGGGACAACCTCGGCAACTGCGGTCACAGCCGAGACGACGGTGACGGCTCCCTTCCAGATCCCTGTGATCGAGCTGAGAGGGACTGAGCGGCCAGACGCCTCGGTGCGCCTTCGGAAGGGTCGCCTCACCCTCCCGCAAGGCGACGTGACTGCCGCAGTCGGCTGCATGGCGGGCAGTCCACTTGAAGTGCCGCAGGGCGACCTGAGAGAAGTGATCGGCGCGATCGAGTCGGCTTCGATGAAGCCCGGCACTGATGACACCCGTGTCTCCCAGCTGGACTCCTACCTGTATCTGGACGCCGACATCGGCGGAGGAGAGCACAGCGTCATCGACCTGCGGTTCGGTGCGGGGGACGCCGTTCTGCTCACGAACTACGGCTATAGCAGCGGGCCTAGCACGGATGCGGCGGTCTACTACCAGACTCGAAGCCCTCGCCTTGCCCAGCTCCTTCGAGATGCGGTGAGCTACAGGCAGTGGAATCGCGCCGCGTTACGTGAAGCCGAATCCGCCACGCTGCTCGAGCGCGGGTCGACCGTTCGCCATGCCCTGACGACGGAGGAGGCCGCGCGGGTCAAGGCTGCCGTTCTCCGTGCCGAACTCGCATCCGAGTACTCTCACCAGCGAACAGACTACGGCTGTGTCTTCGAGTTCGCGCTGCCCGGTGGCGAGAAGGAAACCGTCACGTACGACATCGGTGCGGGGAGACTCGGTCTGGGCACTGACCTCTACGAATTGGACACGGCAGACCGACTGGCCCTGAAATCGCTCATTGGCACGCGTGTTAACGCCGACAAGGTCCAGACTGAGATCACAAAGAGCGATGGGCGCTACCGCCAGTAGCACATTGGTTCCGGCCTCCACGCCAGGTCGACGGCGACCGCCTGCCAACCGCTTCCCCTACATAGGCGGTTGCCAGGTCAGGCGAACCGGCCCGGGAACTCGCGTTCGGCAATGGAGAGGATTGCGGCGAAGCGCATGGGCGCCGCGCCCGGCGACTCCCCTCATACGCCTAACGTGTTAGGTATGAGCGGCGGTCAATGACTTCCGATCATGCGCTCTCTGCATGATAGAGCGCTCGCGCCGTCCGCTGTTGCTCCTATGTCAACTCTACACTGCGATGGCGACCTCTCGGGCACCGAACTCTGCATGGATCATTCGCTCCGAGCGGGTCTGCTCAGCCCTGAGCATCGTCCTGAAGATCACTCTGCCGATGTGCCGCTTGAGGCATCTGAGCGCCTCGCGGTTGCTCATCCCCTCGGAGCGCTTGCGCTCGATGAAGGCGATGGCCGGCGGGTACATC
>JAXMKZ010000053.1 GCA_034370385.1 Coriobacteriia bacterium | reverse complement strand
TCAATCGACAAGACGATGCAGCCGACACTCGTCGTGACCGACGGACTCGATCAGGAGGTGGTGCCCGCGCTCATGGCCGGCTGAGTGACAAGCCCGAGGTCGGAGCAGAGGGCTTCATACACCACTTGCCGGGACGTGGCCCGTACACCTATCGGCCGTTCGATATCCGATGGTTGTACTGGGAGGACGAGACCACGTTGATAATCCGTCCCCGCCACGAGTACAAGGCGCAATTCGATGCGTCGAAGTCATGGCTTGTGGCTTCCCAGCGATATAGGAAGTCCTACAGCCCGCCCATGATTGGCCACAACGCGTTCGCCTTCCACGTGGTTGAGTCAGGGGCGAACGTGTTCCCCACTTCCGTCGTCGGCAAGGGAACCCTGATTGAAAGCGGTCAATCTACAGAGAACGTGAGTGATCGAGCCGCATCATGGCTCACTGCGATAGGACGACTAGCTCGTGCTGAGTCGGTGATGCATTACGTCCTGGGCATCGCCCATTCGCCTCTATTCGCGCGAGAGAACGCTCACGCCCTGGTTCAGGATTGGTCGAGGGTTGCGCCGACAGCAAGCGCAGTCGTTTTCGACCAAGTGGCAGCCTCGGGGGCCACTGTTGACGCCCTTCTCGACGTTTCCGCGCCCTTCAACTCGCCGTTGCGATTCGGCACCCTCGCGGGTGCAGGCAGAGTACTGGATCCCTCCACCGACCTTGCCATGACTGCCCGCTGGGGCATCGCCGGCAAGGGCGGCATCACCATGCCCTCCACCGGAAAGCTCACGGAGCGCGAGTACAGCGTCGCCGAGCGTGTCGCCGTCTCCGAGCACGCCCTGTCGCTCGGCATGTCTGCCGAGCAGGCGATCGCGCTTCTCGGCGAGACGTGTTTCGACGTGTACCTCAACGACATCGCGTACTGGCGCTGCGTGCCGGCCAGCGTGTGGCGCTACACGATCGGCGGCTACCAGGTCATCAAGAAGTGGCTGAGCTACCGCGAGCGCGCGCTGCTCGGCCGCGACCTCAAGCCCGAGGAGGCGCGCTACGTTACCGAGGTGGTGAGCCGCATCGCTGCCCTCGTCCTGATGCAGCCCGAGCTCGACGCCAATTACGAGCGCGTGAAGGCCGACGTGTGGGAGTGGGGGAGTGAATAGCCGCTCCGAGAGATGTAGGTTAGGCCTCGGTTAGGTTTCGTCCACATCGACGTGGCATCATGGACGCGACCGAAAACGGGGGATGCCATGAGCGCGGTTTGCACGATTGGATACGAGGGTGCGGCGTTGGACCAGTGGGTCGAGACGCTGTCCGCTGCTGGTGTCGAGGTCGTCGTCGACGTGCGGGACGTCCCCATCAGCAGGCGCAAGGGATTCTCCAAGACAGCACTTGCGGCTCGTTTGGGCGCCTCGGGTATCGACTACGTGCACATTCGTGCGCTTGGCAATCCGCGCGATTTGAGGCATGCGCTCAAGGACGGCGCGATCACATTTGAGCAGTTCGCGCCGATTTTTCGCGAGCAATTGTCCGCGCGAGGGAGCGACATCGCCCGGGTGCTCGAGCTGGCTGAGAGTCAGTGCATATGTCTCGTATGCTTCGAAGCGGACCCGGCGACGTGCCATCGCAGTCTCGTGGCGGAGTCGCTCATCGCAGCCGCGCCGCAACCTCTCTCGGTGGAGCATCTGAGTCATGCCTGTCGACCGTAAGCGCGTCCTGATCACCGTCAAGACGTATCCCAATCCCAGCAGGGGTGCATAGAAGTGCCTCGCGCTCTGACCGCAGATCTGTGCGGACGGAGCCCCGAGCAGGCGAAGCGTATTCTCGCTTCCATGGGAGACACCGGACTGCTGACTCTCGTTGGCGATCGCCGCGGTGCGCAGTACTTGCCGTCGGCCGATGGGTGACCACGTGTGCTATATGGGGCAGTCTTGGGCGGTTTATGGCGGTCTATGGCGTTTGTTGTGTTCGGTACTCTAGTTGACCACCTGGGGACCTTCTGATCACCGAGAAGTTGACCACCCCACCGGTGCCTATGGGACCACGTGAGATAGGTTCGACCTCGGTTAGGCTTCGTTCGCATCGACGTGGCATCATGGGGCGCGACCCAGAACGGGGGATGCCCCAAGACGGGAGTGAACGTGGAGCCGCGTGACTACATGGAGCTCGCAGTCAGTGTGATGAAGGACTCGATGGCAGAGCCTCGCGATGATGGCAAGCTGAGTCCTTTTGTGGGGGCCGTGCTCGTCAAACCCAATGGCAGCATGGACCAGGCTTGTCGGGGGGAGCTACGCGACGGCGATCATGCGGAGTTCACGCTTCTGGAGCGCAAGAACCGCGACAACCGACTCGATGGCTCAGTGCTGTACGTGACGCTCGAGCCCTGCGCCCCCGGGGCCCGTGGTGAGCGCAAACTCAGCTGCGCAGAACGCGTTGTGCTCGCACGGATCAAGAAGGTGTACGTGGGTGTGGCGGACCCAGATCCCTTGGTTGATCGTCGCGGGATCAAGTACCTGCAAGATCACGGCGTGGAAGTAGTCATGTTTGACCGGGACCTTCAAGAGGCGATCTCGAACGTCAACCAGCCGTTCTTCGATCAGGCCTTGGAGAGGGCTCAACAGGCGGCCATCGAAGCGGATGAGCCAACCAGCCTGTCCACGCTTGATCAGGCCACGGTGGGCGCGCTCTCTGACCTAGATGCGTCGGCTCTCAACCTCTACCGCGCCCGGGCGAAGATTCAGCCGAAGGTCGGGACACGGGCGTTCGAGGAACGCTTGGCTCAGCAAGGCGTGCTTACGATGGATGCTGCGGGGGTGTTCAGACCAAGCGCTTTTGGCTTGATGTTGTTCGGAACTCACCCCCGTGCCGCCATACCACAAGCGGGGCTTCTTGCAACGATTCGGTATCCCGATGGCAGGGTCGAGACTCGCGACTTCGAAGGGCCGTTGGTTCTGATTCCCGAGGCACTCGAGGACTGGCTGGAGGGCAAGTTGCCGCATGTGATCTCTCGGAACCGCATGGAGCGCGAGACAGTCCAAGAGCTGCCTTTCGAGGTGGTTCGGGAAGCCGTCGTCAACGCTCTGGTGCATCGTGACTACGATGTCGAGGGTGCGAAGTGCCAGCTGTCGGTCGATGCTGACACGGTAGTCGTCCGCAGCCCTGGCCGTCCGGTTCCACCTATCACAATCGCCCAACTGCAGGCATTCAATGCTCCGATGCTGAGCAGGAATCCGCGATTGCACTACACGTTCGCGAAGATGCGCCTCGCAGAGGAGCGCGGCCTTGGCCTGAATTCACTTGCCCAACAGGCCAAGAAGCACGGATTGCCACTGCCTCGCTATCAATGGGATGACCCCTACCTGATCTTGACACTCTTCCGCAGTGCGGATGCAGCCATTGCTGTCTTGCCCGCGCATGTTGTGGAGTCGATGAGTTCCTCCCAGGCGGTGGGCTGGAAATGGTTTGCGGCCGCGGGAGTCGCTACTTCCTCGGAGTACGCGACCGCCATGTCCGTTGGCGTGCGGACAGCACGCAGACATCTGGCTGCATTTGTAGAGCTCGGGCTTGCTCGGACTGAGGGAACCGGGCCGTCGACGGTCTACCGCACGCTGTGAATGCATTGAGCGCGATCCGGCTGTCCGGACACGAATCCGGACACTGTGTCCGGATAGGAAGGCGCATCATGAGGAGGGGACGCTATCCGGACAAGAATCCGGACATTGTGTCCGGATAGGTGGTACGAGGACTCGTATCCGGACCTCGCATTCGAGTCCTATGTTGTGGCCGTATCTATGAAGAGAACCGAGCGGCGACTCCTGACGACATCTGGCTCTACAACTCGGCGGCCCTTGGCCGGCTCTACTCGGCCTATGATGCCGCAGAGGCCATGCCGTGGATTGATGAAGCACTAGCAATTGCGAACCGTACCGGTGATCCCGAAGGACTGGTCGACCAGCTACGGCGGCTGCAGACCGAGGCACTGCAGGGGACGCAGAAGCCGAGGCCAACGGATTCAAGCCATCCATCGTGACGTCAGCTCAGTGCTCGCCGGTGTCTTGATGGGCCATTTGTTGCGGCTTAATCCGATTTCGATAAGAAGACCATAGCTCGAAAAGAGGCAGGTCACGGCCGCTCGAGCATGACTACGCGAGGTCCTCAATTGAGCTACCCTCGGTGTATGGACCAGCGCGACAACGGCGCCTCGCTCGGCGATAATGCCTTTGCCACCCCGCCCACGCTCTCCTCGGAGGCCTTCCTCATGATTCCTCGCTACTCTCGCCCCGATATGGCCCGCATCTGGGACCTCGAGAACAAATTCGCGATCTGGCAGGAGATCGAGGTGCTCGCCTGCGAAGCGCAAGCCCAGTTGGGCGAGGCCGGCATCACGCCCGAGGAGGCCGCGCACATCAGATCGACCGCCGCTTTCGAGGTCGCTCGCATCGACGAGCTCGAAGCCGTCACGAACCACGACGTCATCGCGTTCCTCACCAACATGGCCGAGCACATCGACGCCGGGCTCGCGCCTGATGCGCCGAAGCCCAGTCGCTGGGTGCACTACGGCATGACCTCGTCGGACCTGGGTGACACCGCGCTGTGCTATCAGATGGTGCAGGCGATCGACATCGTCATCGCTGACGTCAAGCGCCTCGGCGAGGTCTGCAAGCGCCGCGCGATTGAGGAGCGCGACACCCTGTGCGTCGGCCGCACGCACGGCATCCACGCCGAGCCGATGACCATGGGCATGAAGTTCGGCCGCTGGGCGTTCGCCTGGAAGCGCGCGCTCGAGCGCCTGGAGCGCACCCGCGACAACGTCGCCGTCGGCGCGATCAGCGGCGCCGTGGGCAGCTACTCCAACATCGACCCCTTCGTCGAGCAGTACGTGTGCGAGAAGCTCGGCCTCACCCCCGAGCCCATGTCGACGCAGGTCATCCCGCGCGATCGTCACGCGCAGTTCCTCGCCGTGCTCGCCACCGTTGCTGCGACCGCTGAAGAGATCGCGACCGAGGTTCGCGCGCTCCAGAAATCCGACACCCTCGAGGCCGAGGAGCCGTTCGCCAAGGGCCAGAAGGGCTCATCGGCGATGCCCCACAAGCGCAACCCCATCACCGCCGAGCGCGTGTGCGGCCTGGCGCGCGTCATCAAGGCGAACGCTCAGGTGGGCTTCGACAACGTGGCTCTGTGGCACGAGCGCGACATCAGCCACAGCTCGGCTGAGCGCGTCGTGCTCGCCGACTCGACGATCGCGCTCGACTACATCCTCGGCAAGCTCGAGTGGATCCTCGACGGGATGGTGCTCTATCCGCAGCGGATGATGGTCAACCTCGAATCGACCCGCGGGCTCATCTACTCGAGCCGTGTGCTGCTCGCGCTCGTCGACACGGGCATGCTGCGCGAGGACGCATACGTGGTGGTGCAGACGGCGGCGATGAAGGTGTGGGACGACATCCAGAATGCGGTGCCGGGTCCGGGGCTTCGCGACTACCTCGAAGGCGGTTCGCACGACTTCCCGCTCGATCTCATGGCGGTCGAGAAGTGCTTCGATCCGCGCGAGTTCCTGACGCGGACCGGCGTGCTGTTCGATCGGGTGGAGGGGTTGGAGTTCTAGGTTGAGCCGTTGCCTCGATGTACGGGATGAACGCGCGCTCTCAGTTACGAAAGAATCTGGCAAGCAATCGGTAAGCACCGCCCCCTAGCCTTGGCGTGTCAGTACACGTCGGGGGGCGGGTCGATGAATCCGAGGAAGACGCTGCGATCCATCGAGGCGGGGTCTCTCGACGTCCGATTCGCCGATTTGTGTGGCTTGGCTACCGCCTTCGGGTTCAGGCTCGCCAGGGTCTCGGGCAGTCATCACATCTTCACGCGCCCGGGCGTTCCCGAACTGCTGAACCTGCAGGATGTTGGCGGACGGGCCAAGCCGTACCAGGTGAGACAGTTCATGAGCCTGATCGCGCGGTATAGTCTGAAGATGGAGGTACGCTGATGAGCGACTACGAGATCACCATCTTCTACAGTGCCGAGGACTGTGGCTACATCGCCGAAATCCCGCAGCTCGCGCACTGCTCGGCATACGGGAAGACGCCCGCTCAGGCACTGGCCCAAGTCGAGATCGCCCGTGACGCGTGGCTGGCGGCTGCTCGCGATGAGGGCAGACCGATTCCTCAGCCCAAGGCACGGGTAGGCGGCCGGACCTGAGACGTCCACTCGTGCCGACCCTCACCGCCGTCATCCCCACCCTCAACGAGGCCGAGCGTCTGCCGCGGCTTCTCGAGCTTCTTGCCGCCCAGACGACGCCGCCCGACGCGGTCGTCGTAGCCGACGCGCACTCCACCGATGACACGCGCGCTATCGCTGCGGCGGCCGGCGCACCGCCGGGTTCCAGGGTGTGCAGCTGATCTAGGCACTCGCGGGCGCAGTGACCCCAGGGCTTCCCGCCGTTCGCCTAGCGCGGCAGGAAACTACTTGACAACTCAGTTTCCATGGAGGAAACTGCATGGCATAGGGAGTTTCCACGCCGGTGTAAGTGCCGGCACTGAGTCACCGGGAGTCGTGAAACGATGAGCACCAAGCAGCAGATCGCCGAGGTCTTCGAGCAGCATGTGGGCCGGGTGGGCTACGACAAGGCCACCCTCGACGACGTCGCCCGTGAGATGCACATCTCGAAGAAGACAATCTACGTCCACTTCGACGGAAAGCGCGACATCTACGCGCACATCGTCGCCCGGCAGGCGGCGCGCGAGAAGATGCGGCTCGCAGCAGCGGTGGCAACGCTGCCCACCTACGCCGCGAGAGTGGAGGCGGTCGTGGGATTCGTTCTGCAGTCGGCACGTGCACACATCAACGAGACCGGTCGCGACGAGTGGATGCGCGAATACGAGGTCGCCGCCGATGCATTCCGTCAGGCCAATGGCGAGCTGCTCCGCGAGCTCATCGCGGCGGGTATCGAGGCCGAGGAGTTCTCGGCGGGGGACGTGGCCTTCATCGAGCGCATGGTAGCGGCGATGGTTCTCGACTATCTGGTGATGGTCAACGAGGACCCGGCGATCGATCACGATGCCGAGCTCCTCGCACGCATCCTACAGTTCTTGCAGTAGGTTCCACGGGGCGTTCGGGACCGACCCGGCCGCCCTTTGTTCGGCCCGATGGAAACTGGAAACCAACAGGGTTTCCACGAAGAAGGAGGAACGACGATGAAAGGAATCGCAATCGCAGGACAGACCGCGGGCGAAGCGGCGTGGTCGATCTCCATGTTCGTGCTCTCGCTGGTGGTCACGGGGGCCTTCGGCTACCTGCTGGTCACGGACCCCGGTAGGCTCAACGAGGCTTGGGCGTGGACACGCTCGCTGCCGCTGATCTTGCAGGGGCTGATCTGGCTGCTCTTCCTGCCGTGGATGATCGCGCTGTGGATCTGGACGCTGCCGTGGGCGATGCCGGTTCGTTTGGTGCTCGTGGTCGGCGTTCTCGCGTGGACAACATGGCTGCTGTTCCCTTGGAAGGCGTGAGGGCGATGACCGAGATGACTCAGGTGTAGATCCGCTCATCTCGGGCGCTTGCTCCTTGGCATCAATTATGATTGTCGCCGTAAACACGCTGTGTCGCGGCGCGCCTGAAGACCGCAGTAAGGGACCCGCATGCGGTGCTCGGTCGGCCTGGAGCTCGCGGACACAGCGGGCAACGATGTGGGAGGTGGGTGTGCTAGTGCCCAAGAGCACCACGCATCGCTGGCTGGCCATCCTCGGCTGGACCGCCCTCGGCCTCGTACTGGCCATCTACATCGGGCTGCCGGCGGCCATGGGCATCGCGGCCGTCTGGCCCTCGCGCGCGTCCGTGGGTGAGCCACCGGCAGGTTTCGAGGCCGTGACTCTTGAGCGCGCCGACGGCGTGGAGATCGCCGCCTGGTACGCGCCCCCGCGAAACGGCGCCGCCATCGTGGTCGCACACGGAGCGGGCGGCTCGCGCCAAGGCGTCCGTCGGCAGGCGGAGATGTTCGCCGAACGCGGCTACGGGGTGCTCGCCATCGACATGAGCGGCCACGGCGAGAGCGGCGGTCGCGCCAACCGGCTTGCGTGGCAGGGCAGCGAGGACATCTCTGCCGCCGCGCGCTATCTGGCCGACGAGTCCGGAGTGCGCAGAATCGGTGCTTTCGGCTCCTCTATGGGCGGGGAGGCGGTGCTTGGTGCGAGCGCAGCGGTGCCGCAGCTCGAGGCGATCGTCGCCGACGGCGCGACGCGACGCTCCACCGCAGAGCTCACGACGCTACCTTCCAAGCGGTCACTCGTGGAAAGCTTCGTCCCGCGCGTCATGTACGCGACCGTGCAGGCGCTCGCTTGGCAGCGGCCGCCGGCTCCGCTGCTTGAAGAGATGCGAAAGGCGGCTGCGACGCGCTACCTGCTCATCGGCGCCGGCGGCAATCCGCTCGAGACGGAGTTCAACCGCTATTTCGCCGAGCAGATCGGTTCGCGTGCGGAGCTGTGGATCGCGCCTGGCGTCGGTCACGTCGGTGCACTGAGTCGGTACCCCGAGGAGTACGAGCGTCGGGTCATGGAGTTCTACGACGAGGCGCTGTTGCGGTAGTCGCCGGGCGCTCGCGAAGTCGGCGACCGGTCGGCTCAACGATTCGAATCCTGTCTGAGGTTGGCGCAGCATCCTCTTCTCGCACACTACCTTGACAGACATACACTCCGGGCTCGCCGAAGACGTTTAGACGTCTTGACGTTATAACGTCTTGAATCGTATGCTCTTGCTGAGGTGATAAGCATGGCCGATACCCGACGCACCACTATCTACCTTGAGCCGGACCTCCACCGGGCACTGCGACTCAAGGCGATCGAGACCGACACCAGCATCTCCGACCTGGTCAACGATGCCGTTCGCGAGACGCTACTCGAGGACGCCGAGGATCTTGCCGCGCTTGAGGACCGGGCAGCCGAGGCAACCGTGCCCTACGGCGACTTTGTCCAGACCCTCCTGCGCGAAGGCAAGCTATAAGGCGCATGGCGAACTCGGTCGAGATCAAGCTCTCCGCTGCTCGAGAGATCGAGGGAATCCCGATTGCTGACCGCCGCGAAGTGGTCGAACGAATCGGCCGTCTCGCCGAGGACCCGAGACCTCGGGGTTGCGAAAAGCTTGCAGGCGGGGAGCACTATCGGGTGCGGCAGGGCGACTATCGCATTGTCTACACAGTCGAGGATGGGCGTTTGGTGGTGTGGGTCGTGAAGGTTGGCCATCGCCGCGACGTGTACCGGCGCATGTAACGAACATCCAGAACGGGCCGAGAGAGAATTGACTCGGGCAAGCTCGGTGCTTATGGGTCCGCAGGCCCCAAGAGCGGCGGAGCGAGCGATCACACGCCGAGCGTGTACCCGTCCATGAGCGTGCGCACTGCGCGCTTGAACGACTCCTCGGTGAACTCGACTGTCGGCACCCCGTCGCCTTCGATCGTCGAGTAGTTGGTCGTGAGCAGCGCGTGTCCGAACGACAGCGCGAAGAACGCCTCGAACAACTCGGCCGCGTCCTTGTCGGAGACACGGTGGTTGACGAGGTAGGCGAGCGGCCCGTCGATGTACATCGCGGAGGCCTCCGGCGACGAGGGCGGATGCGTGATCATGTGCGGGAGCACGTTTGGGTGCGTGATCAGCGCGCGACGAAAGCCACAGACGGCGGCGATAACGGTGGCCTTCCAGTCGCCGCTCGGCGGCGGTGCAGTTGGCGCCTGGGCGGCGAGCGCGAGCTCCACGACCCCGTCGAGGAGCGCGTCCTTGTTCGGCACGTGGTGGTAGAGCGACATCGCCTCGACGCCGAGTTCGTGCGCGAGCCGGCGCATCGTAAGCGCATCGATACCCTCGGCGTCGATGAGCGCTAGGGCTGCCGAGAGGATCTCGGCCTTGGTGAGCGGTACTGCACGCTTGGCGGTCATTCGGGGAAACCTTCCTAGCGGAACGGGGTTGACCCTTACAATGTACGGTGATATACCTTACAGCGTAAAATGTACAACGTAAGGTTAGCACGCATCGCACCGAAGGGACAAGAACATGGGCTCGGTCATCCTCGGCATCGCAAAGTGGATCGGCATCCTCCTCGCCGGACTCGTCGTCATCCTGGTTGTCGGCTTCGTGCTGGTGCCACCCTTGACGCGGGGATTCACCGACCGCTGGGGTGCCACCGCCGACGAAGCCTCCGCGACGCTGCCCGGCGACGAGCTCTTTCCGGCGACGCGGGAGATCTCGACCAAGGCCGTCACCATCGACGCGCCGCCGGCGACCGTCTACGCGCTGATCCAGCAGATGGGACAGCACCGCGCCGGGTGGTACGGTTGGGACTGGTTCTACGATATGACGAACTCGTCGGACTTCGTGGATGGTCACTACTCGACCCGCATCGTGCCCGAGCTTCAAGACGTCAAAGTGGGCGACGAGATCAACATCAATGACATGGTCAGTTACACCGTGGTCGACGCGGACCCCGGCCGTTCGTTCGTGCTCGCGGCCGGCAGCCTCGACCCGGCGCAGCTGGGCAAGGCGTCGCTTCCCGAGACGTGGACCGAGAACACGATGGCGTTCGTCATGAAACCGACCCCCGACGGCGGAACGCGGCTTCTGCTCAGGATGCGCGCCGACGGCACCGAAACCGGCTTCGCGCGGTGGATGTGGAACAACCCGCTGAACTTCGGCGGTGCGCTGTTCAGCCATAAGACGCTCGTTGGTATCAAGCGGACGGCGGAGGCGCTGGCGCAGTGATCTACGAGCTTCTCATCTTCGCCATGCTGATCGTGATCGTTGGCTTCACGGCGCTCGCGGTCAGTGGAACGCCCGCGAACCTTGAGGCGCATCCGCGGCTTCGCTGGGCGGCCATCGCGTTCTGGTGGTTCGTTCTCATCGGCGGGTGGGCGTGCTTCGCGTACCTCGCGACGTTGCCCGGCGGCCTCGATGCGGCGTGGGCGTGGACTCGGGCGCAACCGTATCTGATGCAGGCGGCGATGTGGCTCCTGCTGTTGCCGTGGATGGTGGGGCTCGCGATCTGGCAGCTCGGGTGGCCTCCGATAGTGCGAACCGGGCTGATCGTGGCGATGGCGGTGGGCTGGTCTTCGCTCGCGTTCACGCTGGCGCGGCCGAAGCGGACCGCTGAGCGGGTCGGCGCACCGATCCGGAGCACTGATCAAGCGGTATAGTCTGCACAGGCAAGAGCGCCCATGAGCACCAACGAGACCACCGTTTTCTGCAGCACGCAGGACGTTTCGCGCGAGCGCGCCCTGCTGAGAGGACAGCACCGATGTCACCAACCCTTACCGGCGCAGTAGTCGGCATTCTGCTCGCTGCGACGCTTTACTCCGTCGCCGTCTTCGCCGAGCGGCGCGCCGGGGTTCTCAAGCCCTGGCATCTCGTCGTCTTCTGGCTCGGCCTCGCCGTCGACACGACTGCGACCACGCTCATGAGCATGATCACCGGCGGCTTCAACATGGACATCCACGGGATTCTGGGCGTGAGCGCGATTGTGATCATGCTCGTGCATTCCGTGTGGGCCACCGTCGTGCTGGTGCGCAAGGATGAGGTTGCCGCTCGGCAGTTCCACAAGTTCAGTCTGGCTGTGTGGGCGTTGTGGATGGTCACACTCGTGACAGGATTCGCGCTCTCGTTGCCCAAGGTCATGGCGTAGAGCTAGCCGTACCGAGCCCGTGTGCCGGGGTTGCGCATCCCTGCAGGCGCCGCAAGAAGGACAACCATGACCGAGCTCGCCGAGAAGCCCCGCGACCTCAAGCCGTTTCTGGCGCTCGAGGCCGCGACGCTCATCTCCGGCACCGGCAACGGTGTCGCCGCCATCGCCCTGCCATGGCTGACCCTCGAACTCACCAACGACCCTGCTGCGGCCGGGCTTGTGGTCGCGGTTGCCGCGCTCCCTCAGATAGCGGCTTCGCTCGGTTCCGGCGTGATCATCGACCGGCTGGGCCGACAGCGCACCAGCGTCGGGTCGGATGTCTTCTCGGCCGTGTCCGCCGCGCTTATCCCGCTGTTCGGTCTGCTGGGAGTGCTCACCTACCCGCTGGTCATGTTCGCCTCTGTGCTTGGTGCGATCTTCGATCCGGTGGGCGTGACCGCGCGCGAGGCGATGCTTCCTGATGTGGCCAAGCGTGGTCGCCTGTCGCTGGAGCGGGTGAACGGGTTGCACGAGGCGGTCTGGGGACTTGCGTGGTTGATCGGGCCGGGAGTCGCCGGAGTTCTGATCGGCCTTGTCGGCGCGACTGCGTCGTTTTGGGTGATGGCTGCGGGGTTCGTGCTGTCGGCGCTGTTGGTGGGTGCCGTCTGCATGCCCACCCCACCCGCGCGGCAGACTGAAGCGCACTGGCTCGCCGAGGCACTCGATGGGTGGCGCTGCATGCTTGAGAATCCGGCCATCAGGTCCACGGCGGTGCTCTCCACGATCGCGTTCACGATCGCGTACTCGGTGGTGGGCGTCGTTCTTCCGGTGGTCTACAAGGGGTTGGACCAGCCCGAGGCGCTCGGCGTCCTGTTCATGGTGTACTCGGGTGCGGGCGTGCTGGGAGCGCTGGTCTACGGGACCCAAGGTGCCCGAATCTCGCGACGCGCGGTGTTTCTGGTCGGACTCGTGACCACTGCCATGGTCCCGGTCGCGTACGCCTTCGCGCCGGGATACCCGCTCCAGCTCGCGGTCATGGCCGTCGCCGGGTTCTTCGGAGCCGGGGTCAATCCGATCGTGAACGTCGTGCTGCAGGAACGGGTGCCCGACGAGATGCGCGGGCGGGTCCTCTCGGCACTCTTCACCCTGGCCTACGTCGGCTTCCCCTTCGGCTACGCTGCCGCTGGCTTCTCGATCAAGGCGATGGGGGAGACGGCGACGTTCACGTGGATGGGTGTTGCGACCGTGCTCGTGGTCGTGTGGGGGGCTGTCACGCCAGCGCTCAAGCACATCGAGGCCATCGGCGTGGAGTGACTCGGCCGCCAGTTCTAGCATCCCGAACGGCCCTGGCGAGCCGCATGCCCAGGGGAGGCGGGTTCCTGTCTGACCGAGGTGCTGGATTCGGAGCCCAGTGAGCAGCAGGGCATCTTTCCCCTTAAACTGATGCGAGGACGGCTGAGAAACGGGTCTTAGCTTGGGGGCTGGAGATCGCAATGCCGCTTGGGACCAGACGGGCGCTTTGGGACGTAGTGGATCGCGGACGCGCCGGTACGCTTGCGGCGGTCTCCGGTGCGATCGCGCTACTGCTGGTGGGGGCGGTCTTCTGCGCTGCGCTGTTCGCTGTCATCCCGTGGGTCGCTGTGGAGTACCCGCGAGCCAAGGCAGCAGCCAGGGAAACCTACGAGCTCGAGCGGACGATTCGGGTCAAGGAATTACCCGACGAGTCCAACCCAGTTGCCAAGGGTTGGCCCAGCATCGCGGAACTGAAACCGCAGCTCGCTTCCGCCGAGACCAGACGTTGGACCCCCACCCCGTTTGCACCGTTCCTGGCTTTCGCGTTCATCATCGTGGCGGTCTCGTTCTTGGTCTCAGTGATGCGGGGGGACCCGGACCTCCGAAAGCGCTTGGTAGCGGTGCCTCTCAACAGCTCGGACCATCCGAGAACCTTCCGCGCTCTGGCCGAAATAGCCATCGCAGCGGGCGAACCGTTCCCGCCGAGACCATTCGTGTTCGAGGCGGAGTCGGTGAACGCAGCCATCGTGGGGACACGGGCAACCCCGTCGTTCGTTGTGCTCGTCACAACGCGGTTCCTCGAGCTGTCAGCGGCGGAACAGCGCGCCGCGTTCGCCAACCTGCTGTCCCGAGGGCCGTCGGTGCGCGGATGGGTGCTACGGGCCAGCGCACGGTTCTCTGTGCCGTTCTGGTGGGTAGCCGCACGCGACCTCACGCTCGGGTCGAGGGGATTCGTCGGACGTCCGGGCAGACAAACCTACGGCGAGCGAATGGCGATGGTGTTCGGCCCAGCAATGATGGTGTTTCTGGTATCGAGTGCCGCGACAGCCGGCTACGCACTGCTGCCGTACGTCACCGGTCAGAAGGCCCCCGGGCTTCAGTCAGACGCCGTACTGGGGGTCACCGTGCTGGCATGCCTGTTCTGTCTGCCTGTGGCGTTGTTGGCCGTGAAGGCGCTTTCCTTCGCGCAGGAGGCCACCGCGATGCTGGCCGACAATGAGGGGCTGCTCCTGAGCAAAGAGCCCGCTGCGACCTTCACCGGCCTCGCGTACGCAACCCGCTTCGGGACGCAGGTGGCGCACGCCGAGGCGTACGGACACCTGTTCTGGTGCAGTCCACTGGGCACCTCGTACCTCGGTTGGAAGGGTCAGAGCGTACGCGAGCGTCGGCTTGAAGAGCAGGCCGGGGTCGACGGCGTAGGCCTTGTCGATTCGCTGCCTGAGGATAACGTGCCCGCGTTTCGGCCTGTGGCGCACGGCGAGTTCCCGAAGCTCGATGCGGCGCTTGCACGATACCGCGCCCTCTCGCCGTACTGGGTGACGTCGCCACCTCAGATTCTGTGCATGATCCATGCCCGGCCTTGGGGTGCCGTCGACGCATGCCTGCGTACGGGAGTGGTCCCCGGTATCGGTGGCACCGAGATGGTGTTCACCGAGGCCATGCTCGGCGACTTCACGGAAGACGAGCTTCTCGCCGTCATCGCGCATCTGGCCAACCGTACCGCGCGACGGGATCCTGACCGGGCGGCTGTCGAGCAGACGGGAGATCCGGCGGCGCTCCTGCGCGCGCTCGTGCGTGCGCAGGCGGCTCCGGCCGAATGGCCCACCCAGGGCTTCCAAAGCCTGTTCGCCTTCTCGGACGAGACTCAGTCGATGCCGCTTGTCCCCGCGCCGAGGCGCGTTGAGGCGCTGAGCGACGCTGTCCCGTGGTCGGCTGCAGTAATCGACGAAGAGATCGTACCGAAGACCCGCCCGGCCGCACCGGCCAGCCGCTGGAAGCGCGCACGGAACCTGCTGCTCTTCGTGCCCCTGCTCGTCGTGCTCGCCTATCCAAGCGTACTCCTCATGCAGGCCCGGCAGATGACCGCAGACCGTAACTACGACCCGTACCCTCGGGTCGATCACTCGGCGGTGACCGTCCCGCTGCCGCCTGGCGCCACGACAGTGTCTGTTGAAGCGCCGTATCCCAGCTACGCAACCTCGGTCTTTCGTGTCTCACTGCCCGTGTCCGCTGTCTCGGAGTACTACAACACGGCACTGTTTGAAGAGATTCTAAAGTCCCAGGGCTACTCGCAGTTTGTGAACGGTTGGGAGGGGTTCGACGACCCACCGACCTCTCCGGGGCAGACGAAATGGCCCTTGGTGCGACACTCGGGCGTAGGGGATGGCTCGCTCGATTCACTCGATATCTCGGCGGAGTCCGCTCCGGGGGGAGGCACGACGATCATCGTCTACGCTTCGCGTTGGATGGATGACGGTTCGCCGGTGACGGTGACGGGCGTCATCAAGGAGTACTGAGGGCCGACGAGCCAGCGGTGCCTCGGAGCGAACACGTGACTCCCAGCAGGTCGTGAGAACTGGCGGCTGCAGAGGGGCCTGTGTCAGGATGGAGACTCCGAATCTCATACTGGTCGGTGGGGGGAGTCTGTGGTCGACAGTCAGGTGCCGTTATTCCGCATCGATTCGCATGGGGTTCGCTATCTCGAGGCAGTGCGCAACACCGGACGCGTGACCGGCGGCGAGCTCGGCATGAATCACTGGCTCCACGCGCTCGGCCGGCAGGCCGCCGGTGCGCTCTACGAGGTCGCGCCTACGTTGAACCCGCGCCAACTCGCTGATACCGCCGAGGAGGAGCTCCGAGTCGAGCGAGCGGGTGTGCCGACGCCGGAGACGAACGTGCTGCAAGGCGCGAGGATGATCGCCGCGCTTGAGGGCCGACAAGACATGCACCTGCCTGACTTGGCGCGCGCCGTGTTGGTCATGGGGGGCTACTTCGTCACCGGTAAGGCGAGCACGCTCAAACGTGCCGATCTTCTCGCAGGCTTGCCGCAACCCCAAGGGCAGGTCTCGGCTACCGCTGAGCAGGGGCCCACCCTCGAGCAGATCGGCCAGGACCTTACAGCGGCGGCTCGGGAGGGGAAGCTGCGCGAGGCCATAGGGCGTGAGGCCGAACTGCAGACCGTCATGGAGGTCTTGCTGCGCTCGACCAAACGCAACCCGGTGCTCGTGGGTCCGCCCGGCGTCGGCAAGACCGCGCTTGCCGAGGGGCTTGCGTTGCGTATCGCACGCGGCGACGTACCCGAGCTTCTGCGCGACACCCGCGTGATAGCCCTGCCTCCCGGCTCGATGCTCATCGGGGTCGAGGGGTCAAACGGCCTGCAGGAGCGCGTCAAGAACGTGATCGAGGAGGCCTCGGCGGGCGATGTGGTGCTGTTCATAGATGAGTTCCACGCGCTGGTGGGCATGGGCGGGGATGAAGGTCGTACCGATCTGGCCACGCTGCTCAAACCAGCGCTTGCCCGCGGCGAGATAGCCTGTCTGGCGGCCACAACCGACTCGGAGTACCGACGTTTCGTCGAGCAGGACGGTGCGTTGAATCGACGCTTCCAGCCCATCCGCCTCAACGAGCCCAATCGTGAGGCGGTCATGACGATGCTATGCGGCCGTGCCGCCGAGGCCGAGCATGACCGCGGCATTCGCACTGATGAAGCGACACTAGGCTGGCTGTACGACTTCGCCGATGACTTCCTGCCCAGCCGGTTCTTTCCTGACAAGGCGATCGACCTGCTGGAACAGTCGGTGGCGCGCGCGTTGGCGGTGGGCTCAAGCGAGGTGACCCGAGAGATCGCTCGCGACGTCGCAGAGCGGCTGGTGGGCATGCCGGTCGCGGTGCCCGAGCGGGTCGAGCACCTGCGTGAGGAGCTACAGCGCCAAGGGGTTCTCGGCATCCCACACATCGAGACGATAGCCGAGTGCCTTCAGGTGCGCATGCGCGGTTTCGACGTCGACCCGGCCTCACCCAACGCCGTTCTCCTGCTGATCGATGAGGCACGTTCGGGGGTCAACACCATCTGCTCGACCATCGCGCGCTGCCTCTACGGCTCTGAGGACCGCATCGTGGAGATCGACTTCTCGCGGTTCAACGACCCCAGCACCGTGACCATGCTGCTGGGGTCGCCGCCGAGCTACGTTGGGTACAAGGAGCACGTGCCTCTCCACGATCTGCTGCAGACGCCCTGGAGCGTTGTGAAGCTGCTCGACGTCCACCACGCTCATCCCTCGGTTCGCGCCATCCTCAACACCGCGTTGCACGACGGCTACTTCACGGACGGAAGTGGACGGCGCATCCATCTCAGCGACTGCGTTGTCGTGCTCACTGCGGAGTCGGAGGGTGCGCCTGATGACTCAATGACGCCACGCGATCTTGCGGGACGCGCTCTTGGGCGTGAGCTGGTCTCGGTCTGCGACATCGTCGCATCTGACCTCCCTGAGGGGGGCGAGGCGTTCCGGCGCTGGTTCGAACGCGACCTGATGACCTCGCTCGCCACGCGATTCGAGCGCAAAGGGCTCACAGTCAAATGGCGTGCATCGGTTCTCGAATGGCTCGAGAGCCTTACGGAGAGCACCGGCTCGCCGTTGGAGCTGCGCCGCGAGATGGACCGCATGCTGGCGCACGCGCTCGTGCGCTATCTGCCCGAGGACAGCGGTGTCGATGCGGTGGCGGTGGGGTGGGCGGACGGCGGGCTCGTGGTCGAGCCCATTGTGAGCGCCAGAGAAGACGATTCCCCGTCATAGGAGTAGGTGCGGTGCGCTGACGATTCACCGTGCGGTAGAGGGCGGATACCATTGTGGGCGAAACCGGGTTGAACGGAGCACCTCATGCCGTACTTCATGAGAGCGAGCATGGAGATTCAGGGCATGACCGCATACTCTTCGCGCACCGCGCTACGGCACCCGTGGCCACTACCGGCGTACTGACTTCGTCTCGCCCGCAACGAACTGGAGTTGCCCCATGTCGCCCACCCTCACCGTCATCATCCCCGCTCTCAACGAGGCCGGGAGCATACCTCGGCTTCTCGAGCTACTCGCTGCCCAGACCTCCCCGCCCGACGCAATCGTCGTCGCTGACGCTCATTCCACCGATGACACGCGCGCGATCGCGGCAGCCGCGGGTGCGCTCGTGGTCGATGGCGGCATGCCGGGCGTGGGACGCAATGCGGGCGCAGCGATCGCCTCGACCGATCTCATCCTCTTCCTCGACGCCGACACCGAGCCTCCCACCGACTGGATCGAGTGCGCCCTCGCGGAGTTCGAGCAGCGCCACCTCGATATCGCCGCGGGTCAGATCGAGCCGATCGAGCGCGACGCCGGCGACGACTTCGCCTGTGACGCGGCTAACCTCTACCTGCTGCTCATGCAGCACATCCAGCCGCACGCCCCGGGCTTCTGCATCCTTGTGCGCCGCGACCTCCACGAGCGCATCGGCGGCTTCGACGAGACGGTCGTGCTTGCGGAGGACCACGACTACGCTCAGCGCGCCGCTCAGCACGGCAAGTTCCGTATCCTGCACGGCGCTCCCATGCCCACTTCGATGCGGCGCATCGAGAAGGAGGGGCTCGTGGGGCTTGCCTTCAAGTACCTCTACGCCGAGGTCCACGTGCTTGCCGGCGTGCCGGTGCGCGAGGTTCCCTTCGAGTACGAGTTCGCCGCCTTCGACTCCGCGAAGCGAGAGCCCGTGACGCTCGGCCTTGAGGCCGCGCGCGAGCGGTTGCGCGAGTTCGGCGACGAGCTCGCCGCACTGCCGAGCAGCGCGAGCGAGCACCTGCGCGAACTGGGCGAGGCGACCTCGATCGAGTCGGTCGAGAACCTCCTGCGCGAGCTCGAACCGCAGGAGCTCGCCGAACTGCGCCGCTACGTGCGCGATCGTATCGAGTACACACGTCGGCTGGGGCCTGTGGTCGTGTGGCGGATCCGAAGGCGCCTCGGCAGCGCGCGCGGGCCGCTCTAGCCGCCCTGCGCCTCGCGCACGAACCAGTCGATGACGCCCCGCTCGAGCTTGCGGGCAACGGACAAAGCGCCTAGATCCCTGACCGGCCAGCCGAACTGCGCCACGAGCTCGGTGACGATGCGTTTCGCCTCCGCGTCATTGCCGCAGATGCGCATCCTGTCGGGCCCCGACCCCACCTCCGGCGTCGTCATGCGCTCGGCGCTGATCTGGTTGAACGCCTTGACTACGCGCGTCTGTGGCAACAGCCGCTGAATGTGTTCGGCGGCTGAGTCGTCATCCGGATACACCGCCTCGGCGCCCTTCGGGCCGAACGCCACTGGATTGCTCGTGTCGATGAGTAGCCGACCTGCGAAGGCGTCGACACCGATCGACTGAATCGTCTCGGCGGCAAGACGGCCCGGGAGTGCCGTGATGACGACCTCGGCGAACTCGGCTGCCTCGCGGTAGGTGCCCGCGTGTCTGCCGGGTGCCTCGACGGCCCATGCGACGACCGTCTCGGCGGACGGGTCGCGACTACCCAGCGTCACCTCGTGTCCGACGCGCGCGAACCCGTTCGCGAGCGACATCCCCACGTGGCCGGTGCCCAGGATCCCGATGCGCATGTGGTTCTCCTCCACCGAGTCGTGTCGCGTTCGTCGCAGTCCACCAAGCTTCCGGTGAGTCTGTTCCCCGTGCGCGAGATCCCGTACACGCGGCTACCGCGGTCCGCGGCCCTCGAGGGCGTCTGCCGCTCTCTACTTGCTGTGCCCGCTCTTCAGGAAGAAGGCGAGCGAGGCGATGATGCTTGCGGTGCCGATGCCGACCCACGCAAGATCCTGAGGGTCCTTCAGCTCGATGGCGGTGCCGAGGAATGAAACGGCCAACACCACCACGATGACGCCGATGAGACGGTTCTTCAGGTCGTCGAGGTCGTTGAACTGCAGCCATTCGGGGAGACGCAGATCGGATTCGATGAAGAGCTCGAACAGCCCCAAGGCGATGATGTAGAGCACCACGGCGAGCAGGAACAGGTCAGCGATCTCGATGAACGCGACGAGCTCCTCTTTCATGGTGGGAACTTCTCCGACGACCCCCACCACGGACAGAATGACGTTCACGGTCTTGATCGCTCCGGTTATGACCAGTGCGACGGCCCCGGCGAACAGCCCGATGACCGGGATGATGACGATGAAGCGCGTCAGTCCACCGATCCGGGCGAGCATCTTGTCGGACACGGGATTTGGGTCGACGATCTTCTTCGGTTCGGACATCTCGCTCCTCGCTGGTGCCACGGCCGCCCTGCTGGCGGCATCCTAGCGGTAGTATAAGCGGGCCGAACGTGCGACTGGCGTCCCGCCATGGACACCGCTGGATGCTCTACGCGAGCGGGATCATCGGGGTCGCGACGGCTGCTCCCACTTCAGAGATCGCCTCACAGCCTCCGCCCACATGATCTTGAGGTCGGCGAGCCGTGCGAGTGCGTCAGGGTCGCGCGCAGGCTCGTAGATGCGCGCGACACCGCGCAGCATAGGCAGATCCTCCGGGCCACTCCACACGCCCACCGCACGCCCAGCCAGGTACGCCGCCCCCAGGGCGGTCGACTCCGCCATCTGGGCGGACGCGACCTCGATTCCCAGTACGTCGGCCAGAGTCTGCATGACGAGTGTGTTCACGGTGACGCCGCCGTCGGCTCGCAGCGAGTGCAGCGGATGGCCGGACTCGCTGATCATCGCTTCCATCAGGTCGGCAAGTTGAAGTGGAATCGCTTCCATGGCGGCCCGAGCAACATGTGCGTCGGTGGCGCCACGAGTCAGTCCGAAGATCGCTCCCCGTGCGAGCGGATCCCAATTGGGTGCGCCGAGCCCCGTGAGGGCCGGCACGAACACGACGCCGTGGCTATCGGGCACGCTCTCGGCGAGCGCTTGGGCCGCTTGCGGCGAGTCCGCCAACTTGAGCCCTTCGACGACCCACTGCACCACCGCCCCGCCCATGAAGATCGAGCCCTCCAGCGCGAACTCAAGGGCGTCTGGCGACGACGCGGCTACGGTCGTGGCGAGCGTCTCAGAACTCGCGCGCGAGCGGCCCGTGTGCATGAGAGCGAAGATCCCGGTGCCGAACGTCGCCTTGGCGTCTCCCGCTTCGAAGCAGCCGTTGCCGACGAGCGCGGCTTGCTGATCGCCGATGAGCGAAGCGATCGGAATCTCCGCGTCGAACAGACCGGGAGCCGTGTGGCCGACAATCTCGCTTGATGCAACCACGTTCGGGAGCACGGGGGCCGGCACGTTGAACAGTGCGAGCAGCTCGGCGTCCCACTTGCTCGCGTCGAGGTTGTACAGCAGCGTTCGGGAGGCGTTCGTGACATCAGTGGCGTGCACCGCACCGGCGGTGAGCTGCCACAGGAACCACGTATCGACGGTCCCGAAGGCGAGCTCGCCGGCCTCGGCGCGTTCGCGCGCTCCGGCGACGTTGTCGAGGATCCACGCGATCTTCGTGGCCGAGAAGTACGGGTCGATCGGCAGTCCGGTCTTGGCCCTAACGGCCGGACCGTGCCCTGCCGCGAGCAGGCCATCGCACACGTCGGTGGTGCGGCGGTCCTGCCACACGATGGCGTTGTGTAGCGGCTTACCGGTCACGCGGTCCCACACGATGGTGGTCTCGCGCTGGTTCGTGATGCCGAGCGCCGCCATGTCAGCGGCGGTGAGACCGGCCTCGGCGATTGCCCGGCGGGCACAGCTGAGTTGGTTCTCCCACATCAGGCCGGGGTCTTGCTCGACCCATCCGGCCGCGGGGAAGATGAGCGGTAGGGGAATCTGGACCTGCGATCGTTTCTCGCCAAGCTCGTCGAAGACGATCGCACGCGAACTGGTGGTTCCTTGGTCAAGCGCGAGCACAAACCGCATGCGGGCCCCCTTCGGAGGTGGAAACAGCGATACCGCGACAGGATATCGGGTACCATGTCGTTGGTCTTTACCCCATGAGCGGCCGGGGGCCGCATCCTGAAAAGGCGAAGGCGCTCGCGTAGCACGCAGTTACTCTGCAGCATCGAATGAACGAGGGGGCGGCCCACGCTGCCCCCTCTGCATTCCGCGGGGACTGCCTCGCTTTCGGGCGGCTGAGAGCGCTGGGCTAGCCCAGTTCCGCCTTCATCTGGTGCCATGCGTGACGTGCGTCTTCGACCGAGCCCTCGTCCTCGATGGTCGTGATGTCGCCGGGTTCGACATCGAGGGTGACCGCCTTGAGCACGCGGCGCATGATCTTGCCGCTCCTGGTCTTGGGCAGCATGCTCACGAAGTTGACCTCGCCGATCACGGCTATCGGACCCAGTTCGTGACGGACCGTCGCAAGGAGCTCTTGCTTCAGTTCGTCGGACGGCTCGAGACCGTGCTTCAGCACCACGAACGCCGAGATGACTTCGCCGCGCAGGTCGTCGGGGCGTCCGATGACGCCTGATTCCGCGACGGACGGGTGCATGAGAAACGCGCTCTCCACTTCGACGGTGCCGATGCGATGGTCGGCGATCTTGATGATCTCGTCGGCTCGGCCCGCGAACCAGGCGTAGCCGTCCTCGTCGATCATCGCCGCATCGCCGGTGTAGTAGACGCCGCGAAACCTCTCCCAGTAGTCCTGGCCGTAGCGCTCCGGCTCGCCCCACAATGAGGCGATGAGCCCCGGGAACGGCCGTTTGAGCACCATGATGCCCTTTTCACCGGGTTGCACCGGGTTGCCGTCGTGGTCGACGACTTCGGCCTCGATACCAGGCAGCGCTATGCCTGCAGACCCGGGCTTGATGGGTAACAAGTCGATTCCGTACGGGTTGCCGAACACCGGGCCGCCCGTCTCGGTCTGCCACATGTGATCGATGACCGGCACACGGTTTCTCAGTACGCGGTTCTGCAGCCAGTCCCACGCCGGCGCGTTCAGGACTTCGCCCGCGCACATCACGCGCTCGAGGTTCGAGTAGTCCACGTCGGCAAGGGGGTTGTCCCCGTAGCGCATCAGCAGGCGGACGGCCGTGGGCGACGTGAACAGCCCCGTGACGCCGAACTCCTCGATCGCTTTGCGCCAGTTGGCGTCGGGCGTCGGGCAGTCGAGCGCTCCTTCGAACGCGACGGTCGTGCAGCCGACGATGAGCGGCGCGTACACGATGTAGCTGTGCCCGACGATCCACCCGATGTCAGAGCCCGACCACCACACGTCGTCTTCACGCAGGCCATAGACCCAGCGAGCCATGGCCGTGATGTGGACTTGGTAGCCCCCGTGGGTGTGGACCGCGAGCTTCGGTTTGGCGGTGGTACCGGAGGTGGCGAGGATGAACGCCGGCTCGTTCGCCTCCATCGGAACGTACTCACCGGTGTGCCCCGTCCCTCGCCCGAGGAACTCGTCCCAGGACAGGTCGCGCCCTGGCGTCATCGCCACGTCCGCTTCCCCTCGGCGCATGACGATGACGTGCTCGACGGTTGGACCTGCGGAGTCCATCGCTTCGTCGACGATAGGCTTGAGCGGTACGTCCTTGCCACGCCGATACGTGATGTCGGCGGTGAATACGAGCTTGGAGCCACTCGCCTCCACGCGGTCCGCGAGCGCATGCTCGCCAAAGCCGGCGAAGACCACCGAGTGGATCGCACCGATGCGCACGGTGGCGAGCATCAGCGCTATCGCGCACGGGCACGTCGGCATGTAGACGGTGATGCGGTCACCCTTCTCGATACCCATACCCCGAAGCGCGGCGGCGATGGATTCGACCAAGGCGAGTAGTTCGGCGTAGGTGAACCGCTTCACGTCGCCACGTTCGTTGAAGTAGACGAGGGCCTCGTGGTCGCCGCGTCCACGCTCGATGTGGTGATCGAGTGCGCTGTACGCGAGGTTCGTCTGGCCACCGCTGAACCAGCGGAAGGTCGGGTAGTCGTGCTCGAACACGGTGTCCCACGGGCGCAGCCAGGGTAGATCGGCGGCGACGCGACCCCAGAAGGCCTCGGGTGCGCCCAGGCCATCCTCGATCCAACGGTTCACGACAGGGCTGATCAACTGCATGACAGGCTCCCCGGTTCCCTCGATAGCGCATGGTTGAAGCCGACTATGCACGGATAGTCGCGCTTCGCCGAGGGGGTCGTCCGTGAGCGGCGTCCGCCCGCCTGCGAGCGGTGCGGGCGAGACGGGCGCAGGCGGTAGCTACGCGCCCGGCGAGACCTCGACGTCGACGTTCGCGCGCGCCGCCGCCTCGGTGAGCGTGGCGATCCAGCCCGTTCCATCGACGTCGGTCGGCACGGACACGAGTGCGGTCATCTCGAACAGTGGTGCGCCGCTGATAGGCGCTGCCACGATACGGGTCTCCATCGACTCGATGTTGATGCCTGCAGCCGCGAGGCCCGCGGCGATGTCGTGAACGATCCCCTCGTGGTCCGCTCCCGAGACCTCGATGCGGTAGGAGGTGCCGACGTGGCCAGGCACCTCCCCTGAGGCTTGCGCCGTGTCGGCGCTCGTCGTGATCGCATAGCCGGCAGCAGTGAGCGGAGCGAACGCCGCATCGAGGTCGACGAGCGCTTCGACCGGCAACGACACCTGCATGAGGATTGCGAAGGCGCCGCCCAGACGCGCCATACGGCTGCCGCCGACGTTTGCGCCCAAGCCGAGCATGGAGCCGGTGACCTCTTCGACAAGACCGACGCGGTCGGGCCCGGTGAGCGTGAAGACGACGTCCGTTCTCATGTGGTGCCCTTCCGACGTTTCGTGCGAAGAAGCAGTGCCCACGCAACGGTAGCAGGGGTACGCTGCAATCGGTAGTCACGCGGGGCACTTTCCCGCTGTCACGAGGTCATCGCGTTCGCGTACTATAGCGGCGAGAATCAGTTGCATCCGCTCGAAAGGAGCACCTATGCCCCGCGCACAAGCCCGCCACATCCTCGTCGTGACCGAGGAGGAGGCCAACGACCTCAAGCAGAAGATCGCCGGTGGAGCCGACTTCGCCGATGTCGCCCGCGAGAACTCGAAGTGCCCGTCCGGAGCCCGCGGTGGCGACCTGGGCGAGTTCATGCCCGGCCAGATGGTCAAGGAGTTCAACGACGTCTGCTTCAACGACGCCGTCGGAGTCGTTCATGGTCCCGTGCAGACGCAGTTCGGCTACCACCTCATCGAGGTCACCAAGCGCGAGGACTAGTTCTCGTCCGCTCGGCCCACCCCTGAGTCAGGCGCTGTTCGCAGCCCCACCGCAACGCGCGAATCCTGCGCGCTGGGTATATTCGTCGTGCTCGACGAAGGGGGGCGATGTCATGGCGGCGAAACCGTTGTGGCGTTGGGTGGTGCTTGTTCTCTTGCTGACCGCAGTCGCGTGGGCGCCGCTCGGGTGCGCCTCGGGGGGCGATCCTGCTTCGGGTGGTGGTGAGTCCGAGCCGACCACCGCGCCACCGGCTCCGACCGAGGCGGCGTCGGGCGCAGGTGAGGAGATTCCACCGGGACGCGAGATCGCCGAAGGCGGAGGCGGACCGGCAACCTACACATTCCGCGAGATCTGGCGCCGTGCGCTGCCTCCTGCTCAGGCGTGGCGCGAAGGCGCCTACCTCACGAGCGCGGTGGGCGACATGGTCAACGACGACGGAGTCCCCAGCACGTGGCGACTCACCTTTATCGACAAGCCCGACGCCGATGTCGTCTTGCTCATGGACGTCGACGCGTGGGGCAAGGTGACGGAACAGAAGGAGGTCACCGGCGAGGGCGTGAAGTCGTTCGTCGGCGAATACTCGAAGCCGATGCCGTACGACGTGATCGACAGCGACGATGCCGTGACCCGCGGCAAGGCCGATCTCGCGACTCGCTACGATCTCGCCAAGACGAAGGACCCGCGCCTCGCGCTCAATCACAGCGTGATCGACGCGACCGGGCCGTACTGGAGCTACTCGCTCTTCTACACGTCGAGTGCGGAGTACGTCTCGTCACGCATGGACGCGCTGACCGGCGAGGTGGTTGCGCCCGAGCCGCCTCAGTAGGGGCGCGAAACGCCTACAGCCACTGGACCTCGCCGCTTGCGAGCTTGTAGGCGCCGCCGCTGACGTGGGGCGTGTCGAACCCGAGGTCGGCTTCAGCGAAGAATGCGACCAGCTCGTCAACGGTGTCGCGGACGTGTTCATCGACCGCGACAGCCAGCATCGGGTCGTCGGCATCAGCGGGCGCCTTCGCCGGGTCGAGGCCTTCCACGCGGATGTGCCGCGTGATGGGGCTGAGCCACTCCGGCGCGCCGCCCGCGAGCGTCGCCTTCACGGCCCCGCAGTCTTCGTGGCCCAGCACGACGACGGTGCGGACGCCCAGATTCTCGACAGCGAACCTGAGCGACGCCAAGCTTGCTTGGGCGAGCACGTGTCCTGCGGTTCGCACCACAAAGAGCTCGCCGGGGCCGGCGTCGAAAACCGCCTCGACCGGCACGCGTGAATCGGAGCATCCGACGATCGCTGCCCACGGCTGCTGTCCCTCAAGCGACGCCGCACGCTGCTCGGCGGTCCATCCGGCCCGACCCTGGCCCTCAGAGAAGCGACGGTTGCCCTCAGCAAGAAGCCTCAGTGCGGTCACGTGGTCGTGCGGCATGGTGCACCCCTTAATCTATGGTTGCGGCATCGTACCCGCCCCGAAGGCCTCGCGCTAGCCGCCGGTACCCGCCTTGACCCCCACGAGCCATGCGGTTCGGCCACTGCGGGCGAGAAGCCACGCGGTTGCATAGCTCGCCGCCGAGACAAGCGCCCACGCCACGGGCACGGCCCACCAGCGCATCCAGAGCGACTCGGCGCTTGCGGCGCTCACTCCGCGCTCGAGCGCCAGCAGCCACATCGGATGAACGAAGTAGACGCCGAACGACAGTGCGGCCCCCGCGACCACGACGCGCTCGAAGCGGTCAAAGCGCGGCTCAAGTGAGTAGGCGGCGAACGCCATGCCCAACACGGTGGCGGCCATGCCCAACGCGTACGCCGCCGGACTGTGCGCGCGGGGCACGACTCCCAGGATCCGAGCGAGCAGGATCGCGGTGCCCAGCCCCAGCGGCGCCAACCATGCCCCGATGACGCGCTGCGGGATCTTTGGCAGCATGAGCGCGAACCAGGCGCCGAGCACCATGTGGGGCAGGTGGGTCGCGAGATGGGTCGCGTACGACCACGCCAGCTCAGGCGCGTTCACGCGCAGCCACGCTGAGGCGGTCGGCCACAGTTCGATTCTGACGGCGTAGACCATCACGAGCGTCGCGGACGGCCATCGATGGATGAGGCGCACGGCGACCGGGGTCATGAGGTAGAAGCCGAGGAGCATCGGGATGAAGTACAGGTGGTACCAGACGTGTCCGGTCAGCAGTAGCCAGGGGGCACGAAGCAGTGTTGAGCCCAGGGCGTCTGTGGTGAGCAGAAGGAGCGCAAGGTAGGCGAGAGCCCAGGCCAGGTACGGCAGCCCGACCCACCGAAGACGCTCGAAGAGGAACCGCATGTAGGTCGTGCGCAGGGGGCGACCCCAGACGAGTGCTCCTGAGATGAAGACAAAGACCGGGACCGCATAGTGGAGCAGGTCGTCGATTATCAGCTGCAGCGAGGTATCGGGAAGCACCGATCGCAGCGGCATGAAGCAGTGAATCGCCACGACGCTGAGGATCGAGAATGCCCTCAGGGCGTCGTAGGCGAGCACGCGCTGACGCCGTGGTGAGATGTTCTCCGAATTCCCCATGGCACGAGTGTAGCGGTACCATCACCGCACAAGGTCCCACCGCAAAGGAGTGAGCAGCGCTATGGCACGTTGTTCCTATCACCCGGATGTCGAGACCGAACTGTCATGCACCGAGTGCGGCAAGCCCATTTGCCCCAAGGAGATGGTGCTGACGCCGGTCGGCTACAAGTGCCCCGAGCATGCCAAAGCCGCTCCGGGACAGCTGCGCTACGTGAAGCCCAGACAGCTCGCGTTCGCCATCATCGCCGGCGTGGTCGTCGGGGTCGGCGGCGCGTTCGTGGTGGCGTTCTTCGGCTCGGGTTGGTTCCCCTTCATCGTCGGCATCCTGTGGGGATCGCTGACCGCCGAAGCGGTGCGGCGCGCTTCGGGGGGCCATCGCGGGGGCACGGTCGGGGCTGTGGCCGCGGTCTCCATCGGCATCGGTGGCCTTGTCACGGGAATGCTGTGGGCGACCATCGTGGCCGTGTTCGTGGCCCTTTCGCAGCTTGCGGTATTCAACCGCTAGCCGGCTGCGGTACGGTCGCGACCGATTCGTAACGGGTGACGATCGAGGGGAGGGGCGATGTTTCAGGAGTTCCGAGATTTCGCGCTGAAGGGCAATGCCATCGTGCTCGCGGTAGGCGTGGTCATGGGCGTGGCTTTCAACGCCATCGTCACGTCGGTGGTGGAGGGGATTCTCAACCCGCTCATCGGTGTCTTGCTCGGAGGCATCAACCTCAACGAGCAGATGGTGACGATCGCGGGAGTCACGTTCGCTTGGGGCTCGGTCGTCGGTGCAGTCATCAACTTTCTGGCGGTGGCCGTAGCGCTCTTCGTCGTGGTCAAGTTCATAGCACGTCTGAACCGCGAACCCGACCCGACGACGCACGCGTGCCCGTACTGCACGACCGAGATCTCCAACGACGCCACACGGTGCCCGGCGTGTACGTCAGAGCTGGTGCCTGTCTGACGAGATGCCCGCAGATCGGTCGGGGTTCCGTGCGCCTCCTGCGGGGGCAGGGTGTAGATTCGGTGGACGGGTGCTGCCGCGCCGCGCCGGGGGCATACACTCCATGTCGAGCACACTCACCTGCCGAAACGCGCGTCCAGGAGGTCGGAATGGTCACCGAGCCCCGTCGAATACTCTTCGTCGAAGACGAGAAGACGATTCGCGAAGCCGTGTCAGCGTATCTCGAGCGTGAAGGCTACTGGGTCACCGCGGCGGCCGACGGCCAGATCGCGCTCGAGCAGTTCTCGAAGCAGCGTTTCGATCTGGTCGTCCTCGACCTCATGCTGCCGAGAGTGTCCGGCGAGCAGGTGTGCCGCGTGATCCGTGATGCCTCGGACGTTCCCATCATCATGCTCACGGCCAAGGGCGAACTCGAAGATCGCGTGCGCGGGCTGGAACTCGGGGCGGATGACTACCTCGTCAAGCCGTTCTCGCCGCGCGAGCTGGTGGCCCGCGTGCGTGCGCTGATGCGGCGCGCCAAGGTCACCGAGGAGCCGCAGCGCGACCGTCTGGTGTTCGGCTCGCTCGAGATCGACGTCGCCGGTCACAAGGCCTTCCTCGACGAGAACGAACTCGACCTGACCGCCAGCGAGTTCAAGCTGCTCTTGACGCTGTCGCGCTATCCGGGTCGGGTGTACTCGCGTATGGAGCTGGTGGAGAAGGTCCTCGGGTATGACTTCGAGGGTTACGAGCGCACCATCGATTCGCACGTCAAGAACCTGCGTGCGAAGCTCGACGATGACCCGAAGGAGCCCACGTTCATCTATACGGTCCACGGTGTCGGATATCGTTTCGAGGCACCCAAGTCCGACGATGACTGAGCAGGAGCCCTCGATCGCACTCGCTCCTGCGGTGCAGCGGGGTCACGGTACGTTCTCGCGACGGCTCGCCATCGCCTTCGCCGCCGTCGCCGCCTTGACGGCGCTGCTGGCCGCGGTGCTGATCTCGGCCTCGTGGAACGTCGAGTTCGATCGGTACCTGCGTGACAACCTGCAGCGGGTTGCGGACGGTGTGGCGCAGGTCGCCGTCGAGGCGTACCCGCTGTATGGCGGATGGACGATTCAGACGCTGTCCACGATTCCGCGTTTTGGGCCCATGCGAGGCATCGCCGTGCAGATTCTCGACGACGCGGGCAACCTGATCTACGACGACACGACCTCCGTGGGACAGGAACAGACCGGGCAGGACCAGCAGCAGACGGTTCTTCAGCCCGAAGGACCCGTGGTGACCGCACCCATCGTCGTGGAGGGCCAGCAGGTCGGTTCCGTGCGGGTGTGGGCGTTCGGGCCCGGGGCGGTGCTGACCGAGCGCGACGCGCAGTTCCGCGACGCGTCCGTGCGAGCGCTGGGTATCGCCGCGCTGGTGGCCATCGCGCTTGCGTCCATCGCGGGGCTGGGATACGCGAGCCGACTCGTGCAGCCGATCGAGCGGATCACCGCGACCGCGCGCGCTCTGCGCCAGGGTGATCGCGCGGCGCGCACGAACATGACCGGCGAGGATGAGATCGCGGTGCTGGGCCGCACAATCGACGAGATGGCGGCCGCGATCGAGGCGGACCGCGAGCTGGAGCAGCGTCTGACCGCCGACGTCGCGCACGAGCTGCGCACGCCGCTCCAGGCGATCCAGGCCACCGTGGAAGCGATGCAGGATGGTGTCTTGCCGGCCGACGAGGAGCGGCTGGGCATCGTCCGCGACGAGACGGTGCGGCTCGGTCGTCTGGCCGACGCGATCCTCGAGCTGACCAGACTCGAGCGCGGTTCGCTGCCGTTCGATCTGCGCCGCATCGATCTTGCCGAACCGCTCAGCGTTGCGGTCGAAATGCACGAAGCGCTCTTCGAGGCCTCGGAGCTGGAACTGTCCGCTTCGGTGCCGCATGGGTTCGCGGTCGTCGGCGACGCCGATCGACTGCGGCAGGCGTTCAGCAACCTGCTCAGTAACGCGGCACGCTACACACCGGCTGGCGGCTCGGTCGCGGTTCGATTGAAGCGGAACGCTGGCTTCGCACTCGTCGAGGTCGAAGACACCGGAATCGGCATCAGCGAAGAAGACATGTCGCACCTGTTCAGCCGGTTCTGGCGTGCTGACGATGCACGCGCCCGTTCGACCGGGGGACTCGGCATCGGCCTGGCGGTCACCAAGGAGATCGCCGAGCGCCACAAGGGAGCAATCCTCGCCGAGCCACGATCGGGCGGCGGCACACGATTCACCATACGGATTCCCCTGGCCTAGTCGCGGGTCCGCGCTACTGGACGAGCAGCGAGACGGCGAAGGTCCGTTCGGGTGCGGTGTCCGGCTCGAAACTGCGCCAGTACTTGAGCTTGAGCTCGCTCTCACCTGCAGAGACGGCGCGAAACGTCCACGTCTCGGCACCTCCCGCTCCCAGCGCGTCAGACTCGGCTGTGTACGCCGGATCACCGACCTGTTCGAGCGTCGTGGGCAGTGCGCCGTCGAGCGCCCAGGTGTAGCCGGTGGTGGGATTGGCGGCGAGGGTGACGCTGAGCGTGTCGCCGACCCCAATGGTGCGCGAGGAGCCCGCGTCCGATTCGGTCAGCTGCAGTTCGGACCCGCTACCGGCTGGTGGGGGACTCTGATCGACGGGTTGCTCGCTGGACTCTCCAAGAATCTGGACGGCTTCGGCTACGCCTTGCACCGGATAGCTCTCGGCGACGGGACCCTTGAACCACACGCGCACGATGGCGCTGGGCTTCTCGAGCGCTGCCCTGCTCGTAGCCGCACCCGAGCTGTCGAGCACCGTGGTCGCGTCATCCAAGGTGACGCTCGCCTTGTCTGAGACGAACTCGGACGCCTCTGAAGAGCCGACCAGGTCCGCGGGGACTTCGACGAGGATCGTGAGAGCACCGCCCTCGCCTTGGGTGACATCGGTCACGACGCCCTCGATGCCGGGTGGCTCGGCGGGCGGCGCCACCGAGCAGGCTGCGAGGGCAGCAGCCAGAGCCATGGCGCCGAGGACCACCGCGCCGAGCGTGAGCCGTACTGCACGTGGGGAACGCTTCATGGTCGTCACCTCCTCTCGTCTTGTACCCTGTATTGACGTTCCTGTCGGGCTTGTGGTTCGCGAAAGGACCCGCGATGATCTTCGGATTCATAGTCAAGCCGGAAACGCTCGTGTTCGGCGGGATGGTGCTGTTCGTGCTGATGGGGCTCCAGGTTCTCCAAGGAATGCGCAAGATCAAGTTCAAGGGACCGCTTCACCTCAAGGTGCACAAGCGGGGCGCATGGGTCCTGCTCGCGTTCGCAGCGTTTCACGGGCTCCTCGGGCTCGCGTACGGGCTCGAGCTGTCCATCGGCTGACGATCAAGGTGAGCGCGTAAGGTTTCGGGGGGCGGGAGCCCCGGACCGTCTTGAGGAATAGAACGGGTTTCCTTCTACTCTTGGTGTGTCTAAGACCCAGAGAAGAAAGGAAACCCGCATGCAAGATGATACCGCTGTGCTGATGTCGGC
>JAXMKZ010000052.1 GCA_034370385.1 Coriobacteriia bacterium | reverse complement strand
TCCAGTTGAACGTTTGGTTGAGTTCTGTCGAGAGCTGCCCTATTTGCTGCATATCCAGTTTCCACCTTGGCAAAAAAACGTGGATATATGGATTATGCTTTCTATTTCAATGAGTTATATTTTTTGTCATGTACAGAGGTTTTACGGGATTATTATCCGGATGCTGTTTATGGATACCCAACAACATCACTTACCCCATCTTCATATTGAATATCAAGGCGTGCAAGCTGTGATTTCCATTCCAGATGGCAATCTTCTGGAAGGTGACATTCCCGCCAAAAAATTGCGCATGGTACAGGCGTGGATCGCTATTCATGAAGATGAGTTAATGGCCGATTGGTCGTTGGCAGCAAGTGGTCAGCCGGTATTCCCAATTGATCCTTTGCGCTAAGAAAGCTGGTGATGATTAATGTTAATTCTGTTGAGATTGCGCCTGATTTTGTCTTGCTTCTGACTTTCAGTGACGGCGAGCGACGCTATTTTGATATGAAGCCTTATTTGCACTACCCGGTATTTCGTCGCTTGGAAAATCCTGGATTCTTCTCGTTAGCTCATGTCGATTACGGTACGGTTACCTGGCCTGATGACATCGACATTGCACCCGAAACGCTTTATGAATTTTTTGTTCCGTTTTCTATTTATGGCCGTATAGCCGAATAGGTCGGGTTACGCTGTGTCTCGTTCCCAAGCTCCAGCTTGGGAATGCATACCTTCAAGCTCTGCTTGATGTGGCCTAGCCAGCAAGCAGAGCTTGTGTAAACAATATCTTGCTTGTGCCATGTGCGTTCCTCGAAAGGTTAGCGCCTAAACGGGATTGCTTAGGCTTATGGCTTTAATTTATCGAAAGTTTTGCGGGAAATATGTACAGGTGCTAATTTTCGCCTGGTGCGCGGCGGACAGTGATTTTTTGTTTTTTTGCATCGTTCCCAAGTTCCATCCCAAGCCGGACGGGGTTTACAACCCCGTCCGAAACGTTTAAACCCGTTGACAACTTGCAAAACGTGAGTAACGGGGTTGCAAACCCCGTTACGCTTAAAGATGATCAATACAATTGTTAGCCATCAATTGACAGCAAAATGATAAGCTTGATCAATCCCGTTATGGGACTATAATTGACCTATGAAAATTGTTGCCATAAAAATTCTTCGTGAGTTCTGGGCACTTCACCCTAATGCAGAGCAGCACTTGAAAGCTTGGCTAGATGAAGTCAAAAAAACTACATGGACACAACCTGTCGATATTAAGGCAACGTACCGTAGTGCCAGTATTCTAAAGAATCGTCGGGTTGTGTTTAACATCAAAGGCAATGATTACCGATTGGTAGTGGCAGTTGCTTATCGGTTTGGCGCTGTTTATATCAAGTTCATTGGCACACATGCGCAGTACGATGCCATTGATGCCGAAACTATAGAATTGGAGTAATAATTATGGAAATCCGTCCTATCCATACAGAAAATGACTATAAATCTGTCATGCTTGAAGTTTCCGGCTATTTTGAAAATGAACCTGAACCAGGCACGCTGGAAGGTGATCGATTTGAAATATTGTTAGCCTTGGTAGAGGCTTATGAAGCTAAACATTTTCCCGTTGATTTACCTGATCCCGTTGAAGCTATCAAATTTCGAATGGAGCAATCAGGGCTTACTCCAAAAGATTTAGTGCCTATGATTGGTAGATTAAATAGAGTTTATGAAATCCTGAATCGTAAGCGCTCACTGACCTTGCCTATGATCTGGAAGCTACATAATCAATTAGGTATTCCAGCAGAAAGCCTTATTCGACCCACAATTAGTTGAGGAAAATCAAGAATAACTGGGGTGTCTCGTTCCTAAGCTCCAGCTTGGGAATGCATACCTTCAAGCTCTGCTTGATGTGGCCTAGCCAGCAAGCAGAGCTTGTGTAAACAATATCTTGCTTGTGCCATGTGCGTTCCTCGAAAGGTTAGTGCAAAGACAGGGTCACAAAGACAGGGTCACAAAGACAGGGTCACAAAGACAGGGTCACAAAGACAGGGTCACAAAGACAGGGTCACAAAGACAGGGTCACAAAGACAGGGTCACA